>NZ_JBTNDO010000010.1:0-2390 GCF_054510955.1 Arthrobacter pasteuri | reverse complement strand
AGCCAAAAAAACCAGCCACCACACGGGGTGCGGCAACCAGCAAATTCAACCAATCAAAAAACAATCGGTATCAACAAACTTGGCACACTATTGAGTTCTCAAACAACAGGAACAAACGATTACTCGCAGACCGGGCGTTTCCACGCTTTATCCGGCTTGTTTTCCCTCGTCGTTACATTCACAGCTTATTTCATTCCCTTTTCCCTTGTCAAATCCCCCGCCGTGCCCTACAGGCCCCGCAAAAGAATTCCACAAGACAATCCCACAACAAATTCAGGGGCCTAATTCGATCCCGCATCAGAGCGCACGAACCGACCACTGGAATTGGAGGGGGTTGGTCACCCTCACCGGGGCAACCACATAACTATACGACTGCCCCATGCCCGAAGCAAATCGACCCCTGCCACCCGCAGCGACCACGAGAGAGGATCCCGGGCCGACCTTCCACGCAGGTCCAGCCAAGTCCACGTCTCGAATGCTTTCAGAACTTATGCCGCGAGCCCCAGCCGGCACCGATGCTTCTCCGGATGCCCCTCTCGTATGTCCCGAGCAGTGGATGTTCCCTTCGGGCCGGGTAGACGTGTTGCACCAGAAGGGTCGCTGGGACCCGTACCCGGATCGGAGGAGCCGTAGCGTGTGCCGGCAGGATGACGGGACTTTTCGAACAGATGAGCGGACTGCCGGACGCGTCTGCTGGTGCGCGGAGACCCGAAACCTTGCCTCGATGTGGCGGGGTGATCGACGGGGCGACGGTAGCCGGGCGGGCTCCTCACTTCGAGCATCCTCTGGTTCCTGCGAGCACGTCGTAGTAGACAGGGGGCATGAGCAGGAAAAAGGGAGTGGCACCACGCTTGGCCGATGCCTTGGGCATCGTCCTAGGCACTGAAGAAATACCGATGAGGCTGCGCGCGTGGGACGGGTCAGAAGCAGGGCCCCCCGATGCCCCCGTCATCGAATTTCGTTCCCGGCGGGGATTGAGGCGGATGCTGTGGTCACCGAACCAGCTCGGGCTGAGCCGCGCATACGTAGCCGGGGATATCGACGGGCCCGGCGACCTCTTCGAAAGCTTCTCCGTGCTCAGCTCGCTGGGCAAGTTCGCCGAGCTGAAGGCTTTCCGCCCTCCAACGTTGGGTGAGCGTTTAGGACTGGTGCGGACAGCCATCCGTGTCGGTGCGCTGGGCCTTCCGCCCACGCCGCCGCCCGAGGAGATGAACGTGACCCGAGCCGGTCGGAAGCACTCCAAGAAGCGGGACGCTGCTGCTATTTCGCACCATTACGACGTGGGCAACGAGTTCTATGCCCTCGTGCTCGGTCCGTCCATGGTCTACTCCTGCGCGGTCTGGGACGACGAGACAGCAGGCCTCGACGCGTCCCAAGAAGCCAAACTCGACCTTGTCTGCCGCAAACTTGGCCTTCGGCCAGGCATGCGGGTGCTGGATGTGGGTTGCGGGTGGGGCAGCTTTGCACTGCATGCAGCGCGTAACTACGGAGCCGACGTCGTAGGTGTCACCCTCTCGAAAGAGCAGGCAGCTCTCGGGCGGGAGCGAGTGACCAAAGCCGGCCTCGCCGACCGCATCGAGATTCGGGTCCAGGATTACCGTGATGTCCACGACGGTTTCTTCGATGCGATCAGTTCCATCGGTATGGCGGAGCACGTCGGCAGAGACCAGATCGGCAACTACGCGTCCCATCTGTATGGTCTGCTGCGTCCCGGCGGGCGCCTCCTCAACCACGCAATATCCTGGAATGCAGGTGAGATGCCACCGGACCCAGACTCCTTCATTCCCCGCTACGTCTTCCCGGACGGCGAGATGCTCAGCCTTACCGTCATGATCGGCGCCCTCGAGTCGGCGGGGCTGGAAGTGCTCGACGTTGAAGCGCTGCGCCGGCACTACGGGCTGACACTTCGGGCCTGGGTGCACAACCTCGAGGAGAACTGGGACGAGGCTGTACGCCTCACAAGCGAGGGACGTGCACGCGTATGGCGGCTGTACATGGCATCGAGTGCACTCGGGTTCGAGCGGGGGCTGAACGGCGTGAATCAGATACTCGTCCAACGCCCCGGAGAGGAAAAGCCACCATTGCGGCGCCGGGAATGGGTGTAAGCGCTCTTCGCTCGAACGAGATCAGCGTCGAAGGTAGCTTGTCCCCCGTGCTTCATCACGGAAGGATGCGGCATCTCCTAAGATGCCACTCGTACCATTCCTACGGCATGCCGTCTCCAGCGATGGAGCGAGAAATCTAGGATGGCCGGGGTGCCGGCATGTGGTGGCTGCTGGGGTGGGGTGTGGTTTAAGTGGGGAAGGCCCCGCACCTGGTGGTGCGGGGCCTTCCCGTGAGTGGTTGTCCGGCGGTGTCCTACTCTCCCACACTCTCTCGGGTGCAGTACC